>NZ_CP092180.1:0-1828 GCF_022343725.1 Macrococcus brunensis | reverse complement strand
TTTATAAAATCACCTTATCAGATTTCACATAATTATTTAGAGCGAACTTTTTGCGAGGGTCGCTCTTTTTTTATGCATTTTTCTGCCCTTTCTTGTATTCTTCTAAAACTAAAGTAAGCATTGCAGATTTCGTTAAGCCCTTTTCTGTACGAATTTCTTCTAGATATTCATACACAGAATCAGACATAGAAATCGTAAATCTATTCTTGTTTTCTTTTTTAGTTTCCATTCTTGACCTCCTAAATTAATTTACATTTTAAATGTATCATAATGGTGCACTAAATACAATAATAAACACAGATAATTAAAATGTAGCTAAAAATGTAGCCTATTTGTAGCTTTTTTGTAGCATACCTCAAAACCTTGGGACTGTAAGGCTCAACCCCTTTTTTTTTTGGATTTGGCACTCGGCACTTAAAGGGGGGGTCGTAGTGTCCCCCCTTTTCCTCGCCCAAAAAAAATTAAAAACATCCCAATTCCCTAAAAAAATCATCGCAAATTTTGTATTTTGCCCCAGCAGGAACTAGAGCAATCAAACAGCATGTTTGCCCAGTTTTTTATGAAATCTCCGATTGCATGTAACTGGGCAGTGTCTAAAAAACGCCACTGGTTTCGATTTATTTTTTTAGTCTTTTTGTTTTTATTCCAATTTCCTTTTGACTGATTGCCAGCAAAAGATCCGTGCTGTTCAGTCGGTGTTAAGTTGGGAATTCTCCCAACTCAAACCCGACCGACTCACAAAATTAAAATTTTGTTAGCACGGACTTTTTCAATCAGTCAAAAGTTTTCTCGGCATAAATCTTCCTCAAAAAATTTTTTAAATCCTAGCTTTGCATTATTTTTTTCCTAAAATCACGTTCAGAAGCTCTCAGAGGCCTCTGAACGTTTTTAACTCCATGATTAAGTAAAATACACAAAAAACAAAAAACGACTCTCAGAAAACGGCTGAGAGCTTTTTAAGGGCATTTAATAAATTTTTAAATCTTTTTCTAGAAAATAAAAAAATGGATCAGTGCCAGTCGTGATGAAAAATCACGTACTGCCCAGTTACATGCAATCGGAGATTTCATAAAAAAACTGGGCAAACTTGCAGTTTAATCGCTCTAGTTCGTGCAGCGGCTGAAATAAAAAAAGGCATGTCTTTTCAGACACACCTTTAACGTTTTGATTTTTATTTTATTTCTCCTGTGACCGTATCGACAAATTGTTTTCCGTATTTTCGCTCTTGATAGACAGCATCAAAGTAAAGTCTTATCAAGCCTGTATGAGAGCGTAGAACGCTGTTTATGTGCTTCATGCTTGGCAATCCGTATTCAGCACCATGTTCTTTTATAAACCGTCTTAATTCACGGATATTCGCAATTCCATGGTCGTCAATTAAATCACAGACATCGTTCAGCATGTCGTCTTTATCTTCAGCGTCCAAAGTAATATAACGGTCAACATCGAAATTATTAAGCAGTCTCAAATCTTCTTTGCGATACTTATACTTATTTTTCGCCACAGCGTCTTTAGATTCATGCGTCAGATACAGATACATATTTTCCATGCTTTGTACGACAATCTGAACTTTAGCCAGACTTTTTTCGCCTAATAATCTTTTAATTTTCATTCGGACACTATGAGCAGTAACCGGATTTTTCGCCACATAAATCACATGATAGTGTGCTTTTTTATATTCTTGTCCCTCAACACTACTCAAATCTTTGTCATGCAGGGGACTGATCGCCATAGGAACATCTAACGATTCTAGTTTTTCAATCCAATCTGTCGGAATACTTTCGGGATAAAGTAAAAAAGTGAAGTATCTTGCTTTTTCGTTAGCCAT